>NZ_JAMYWZ010000004.1:0-5213 GCF_024159245.1 Bacillus sp. 1735sda2 | reverse complement strand
TCTAACCAACTTCACTATTTTTTATAATCTCGAACTTCCAATAATCACATTTCAGCAACCTCACATATACTGGAGTGAGTATTGAAACCCCATCGTTAATACTCAGCAACCTCCATAAATTTCGTTTTAATAAAAAGCGATCAGATTTAAAAAGTCAGATTGCTTTTTATTTCAGAAAAACCACACAACATATACGCAGCAACATATACTAAAAAGAGCATTTGCACTTGTCATCTGAGATAGGGGAATTTGGCATCCTCATCATGAAAAGATCGGCGTCCAAAAAAAATTTCCCTGCAGGGGGAAATTTTTTTTGGATTTTGGTCCTACTGCACAACAAAAAACAGACCCGAAGGGTTTTGAGACAAACTAGGAAACAAGACATATTCCGGTTTTAAATGTCATCGCAGCAGACAAAACGAAAAAACGCATTTAAAGCCCTTATAAGCGTTTTTGACGCATCCCCCTATTTCAATTACCTAAACAAAAATAAAAGCGCTCAGAATCGAATCTGAACGCTCTCAACGGCATTTTTGAAATGCACGACATATTTTTTTATACGTTTTATTTGCATCTTACATTACTACCCCCCTGTTAGAGTGAGGGGGTTCCAGCTGGCTACGGTGCTTCGCTTTTCGTTGCCACTCGACGACTGTCGTCGTCTTCCGCTCACACCTTCGCCAAACAAAACAGACGCACAAATATTTCTTTAATCTTACCATTTTTTACTCTTTCATGCCAACCGTACAATGCCCTGGCATTCTGCTTTGAATGGAGAGAAAAACCACAGCACCTATTTAGGTTCATAAGTGGGCACTGGTTCCCTAGTGACTCTTTTCGGGCGCTGCCCAAACCCGCCAACGGTAAGCCCGTTGGATCGCAAATATTCAAACCCCCTACCCCCGATCTTCGGGGGATGCCCCTTCGGCTGGCGCAAACAAACGGGGTTTGTTTGAATCAATAGGCTTTGGGTGTCGTGAATGAGTCAACTCCTTAATGCTCACTTTCGTTCCGCTTACCGTTGACTCATGCCATATATTTTCCACTCCATTTTTTAAACAGTAACGCTCCTTTTAAGTGCACACTTTTCCGAAACAACACAAAACAAACACAAACTTAATTCACCCATTATTGAACCCTTGTTGCGACTGATTTTTTTGCAAAACGCTCCCTTTCTTTGTGTGCAGGTGCGCTCCTTTTCAAACACAAAACATTACTCAATTCTTCTCACTTTTCCTTTTTATGGTGTGGCAGTTTTTCCGTTTCTGCCACATCACCACATTTTTCTCCTAAAAAAAGGTGTGTCAGAATTTCATTTTTAGGCACATTCCTTTCAAAAATCGCAACCACCACGAAACAAATCACACTGGGATTTCAAACATAAAGTGGTTGCAGTTTTCCCTTATGCTCTTTTCACCTTTTCCCGAATGTCTCTAGCGACACTTATTAAAATTTTTCTCTTTCAACCCGCTACGCAAAACAAAAACATTTTGCCTTTTGATCTAGGAGGGCGTAGCGTATACCGTAGCGAATGAATCATAAAGAGGTGAACCCGCTATGAAACCCGAAACCTACCTTTCTTCACAAGACATTGCAAACAAGCTCAATGTCTCCAGCGTCACGATACGCAAATACGCCGCCATGCTTGAGAAAAACGACTATAATTTCGCCAGAGACACTAAGGGATGGCGTCAGTATAATGAGTCCGATTTAGCCGCTATGGAGTATATATACACACACTCTAAATTAAGTGGTAAATCACTAGAAGAAGTAACCAAACTTGTAGCGACCTTGTATCGGTCAAACTTGTCCATATCGGATACCGCTACACCGCTACAAGATGTCAATGTCGCCGATCTCATTCAAAGACAAGAGGAATTCAATCGGGCCATCCTAAAACGACTCGAACAATTTGAAGAACAACAAAAAAAGCGAGATGAAAATCTCATGCTCGCTTTGAAAGAATCCATTGAAACAAAAAAAATGATTGCTGCTGCTCAACAAAAAAAGTGGTGGCAATTTTGGAAATAGGCCACCCATGAAAATGGCGCACTTATACACACCCCTGTGTGAGTGCTAAAATCTCTCGATTTCCGTCAAGCGTGTAATGAATGCTCCTAAATCCATCACATTAATTACAATCGTCATCACATTCACCTCCACAGTGAACGGATTCTATCACAAAAATATTCCTCAAAACGAAACATTGAAAAATAAAAAAATGCTTGCGGACACCGCAATTTTAAAAAATTTCTCAACCGAATTCATGATATTAAGAAAAATAAAAACAGGCTCTCAAACCTGTTTTTATCTCTATCAGTTACTATTCTTTACTTTTTCTTGTGCACAAAATAAAATACTCCATTGGCTTTACCATTCGATAATTTTTTAGGGATACGAACATATCCTTTTTTACTTAGCTTTCGACATCCCATACCTTGATTGTAACATTCTTTGAAATAGCCATCTCTTCTAATTTTATATGGTTTAAATGCTACATATCCTTTTTGTCCTTTTTTCAAATTAAAAGTAAAAGAAGTAGTAGTAGCTTTTACAGAAGTATAATTAATATTTAAAGAAGAATTCATAGCAATCTTTTCAACACTTGTAGCCGCACCATATGTAACAGCTATAGATTTACTATAAGTAACCCCATGTCCTAATGAACACGTACTAGTTGTACAACTAATATCTGCAGATACTTTTATAGGATCTCCAACATAAGAAGTAGATTTAGTAGGAACGAATTCTAGCCACGAACGAAATGACATTGTTGTAATTTTAGGTTCTTCATCTTGCAAAACATTTGATGAATCGTCTTCTGATACATAATTTAAATCTAAAGCATTATAATCTTGTGATGTTAACTCTATCAATTCACCTGTATCTGATAATTTAAATGCATTTACAAAAGCATCAAACTCTGGAGAATAAAATTTTTCACCATCATCAACGCTTACTGGTGAATTTAATTCTTCAGCCTGAGCAACCCCACTAAATACAAAAGAAAACATAAACATAGCTATCAAAAGCTTAAAACTTTTCATAAAATCCTCACCCTATAATTAGATTCGATATATTAAATATCCAATCTAATTATATAACAAATTATAGATAAATTATTATTTTTTTGAAAAGTTACCAAATAAAAACACAAGTGGGAATAATACTCCTAAAACAAAACAAGAAATTGCATAGTATGAAAACCCATATTCATTTATATCATTAATGCCCACACCATAAGCTAATTCAAGAATAGCTGTAAAAGCCTTAGCTAAAAATAATAAAAAAATACCTAACAAAAAAGATAGTCCACTCAACATCATAAATATTGAATTCATTCAACATCGCTCCTCTTATTCTCTATACCTTTATCTTCAACCACGAAATTGTAAAACAATAAGTGTTAACTTTCTATAGTACCGACCATTTTTAGTAATTAAGTAACAAAATTGCATTTTTTACTGTACTATGTAATTTTTTATTCCTACATGCCAATGAGCCATGACTTCAAACGTCTCATTGGCTACCTCATCATCATCTTCTTCAATTCTGATCAGATCTCCATCTTCCGCATCCGTCAAATTCAGTTCTTGATGGATCTCTTTCAAGATCCCGCCATAACCGATCAAACGCCTGGCATTCAATGCATCATCCAAATAATAAACAGTATCCAAATTTTCCTCGGTCACTTCATTCCCACGTATCACATCAGTGTCTTTCACTGGATACTTAGAAATCTCTAAAATGGCTTTCTGCTCTTCCATTTCTGCGCGCACTTCTTTTTCAATCGCTTCAGCATCGATTCCCTTTTTCCCTTTGACCCGCTGCACATGCACAATCGGTGTGTAATCCAATTTCATTGCACGCTTCCAAAGGCTTGTCCATTCTTTTTGATTAATATAGTTTTTCCCAAAGTAACCTTTACGAACAGGAATCAACACATGAAAATGCGGGTGATATGTATTTTGTTCATGATTTTTTGTAATCTCTAAAGCTCTGAAATAACCAAGCACCGCCGTTTTGACAGCTTTATATCCAAACAAGCGATTCCACGCTTTCATCATATCCGAAATGGTCTGTTTCAGATCATCACCTTCGACATTACGGACTGTCAACGTGAGGAATATCCACGCAGGCTTATACTGCCTGTTCGCTTCTTCCACAATCAATTTATTATGACTTGCAATCTTTAACGACCTTCGCCATGCACACATAGGGCATAACCTCACTTTACAAAAATAGGCTTGATATAATCGTAGTCTCCCCGTTTCTTTGTCTCTCCTAAACGCAAGACATTCCGCACAATCACATACTTTCTCTGCCTTTTTTCCGTAGTAAGGCGCACCGGTACGCTTTTCCAAAGCCTTATAATGATCAGACATCAACTTAGATTTTCGCTTTTTTCCTCTCCAATCCCGCTTTTTACCTGTTGCGGTTTTGTCCTCAAGGATGGTATAATCCGAATTGGAATCAACAAAATTACATGTATTACACATAAAAAAACCCTTTCTGACGCTAGTTCTCTAGCACTCTATTATTTTGGTTGGCACTTTAATAATAGCAGATGGGGTTTTTCACTGTCAAATCACCATTAAACCCTTGACACGACTGGAATTACAGCACTTTTTTAAAATTGAGTTGTTTCTATATGTATCAAGATAAGAAAAGACACGATTCTGACTCCGTCAAAATCGCCTAAAAATCTGGCGAAACCGCCATCTTTTTAAAAATCAAAACCCAAAAACAAAAAAGAAGCCAGACATACCAGCTCCTTCAAAATAAAAACAATATTCTCACTAGAGATTTTATCTTTCTTTACTTGCATGCATTGAGGGGAGGGTCACCCCTATTGAAATTCTAACCAAATGAACCATTTTTAATAACCTTAACTTTCAATGATCACTCTTCCACACTCTAGCATATAATAAAAAGAATTTTGATCTCCCCATTATCAATCTTCGTCTCAAACTCAAGCAATTTGATTTTACAATCAGATTGCTTTTTCCATTTCAGAAATCAAAACTTAAAATGTTTTTTAATAAAAATCTAAAACAGCCATAAGCTATAAAAAAAGCCCGCACACGTTAAAAGCATCCTGCTTATGTTCAGGGTGCTTTTTTAATCAAAGCAAAAAGGAGTCAGCAAAGTGCCGGCTCCTAAATACCTTTTCGCACGCGGAAACGTTAGCGTTGGAGGTTCTTCATTCAAAT
>NZ_JAMYWZ010000003.1:0-6487 GCF_024159245.1 Bacillus sp. 1735sda2 | reverse complement strand
CTTGGGCTCTGCCCAAACCCGCCAACGCTAGCACGTTGGATGGCAAATATTCAAACCCCCTACCCCCGATCTTCGGGGGATGCCCCTTCGGCGGGCGCAAACAAACGGGGTTTGTTTGAATCAATAGGCTTTGGATGTGGTGAATGCGTCAACTCCTTAATGCTCACTTCGTTCCGCTTACCGTTGACTCATGCCATATTTAGATCATGACCTATCGTTCCATCTCGTGATCTTGATTTCGATTTTTCTTAGGTGCAGTCTTTTCGCGCTCTTCCTCATACAAAAAATGCTTCGCTCCCTTTAATTCGTTCTGATTCTCAAAGTGATTATCAGTTATTTTCATGTTCATTTGTCTCAACACACTCGCTTTTAAATGACCAAAAAGAATCATGTACTCTTGCTTCTTCTCTTTGAAGACATCCATGAATTTATTGATTGCACGCTTTAAAAAGCGATTTTCTAATTCAAGTTCTTTGTTCCTAGCTTCCAAAATGCGGTTCTTTTTTGATAATTCACTTGTTTTGCTACGCTCTTGCGTCAATTCTTTTTCGAGCTTCTTGTTTTCCTTTCGGAACACCTCGCCCGCTTTGGCGAGACTTTGAACCTGCGCAAAATCTTCTTTGCTCATTTGAACAGTTTTTGCCGTTAACAAGCCGCCTTTCTCTTTCACTTCGATCTGATCAACCGCCTGCGCTTCAAATGCTGTCTTTTTCAAATCATCCAATCGACCCGAAATCTGATCAACCGCCTGTTCCAACTCTATTTTTTTAAGGCTTACTTCTTTCAACTTCTCTTTATCCGCTTCTAGCTTAAACTTGTGAATTTCAAGATATTTTTTATCTGAAGGCTCGCCACGCAGCAAGCCAAATTTTTCGTTATGCTTCCCGATCGCTTCCTGCAGCTGCTTCATTTCAACTTTGTTGAAAATCTGCTTCGCAGATAGCTTTTTCTCCTTCGTGATCGGCACGAGCCCCACGTGCATGTGGGGTGTCGTTTCATCCTTATGTACTGACGCATACATCACGTTCTCTTTTCCGTAACGCTCCTGGATAAATTCCAGATTGGATTTGAAGAATTCCCTTTCGCTCTCTGGAGACAGCTTTTCGAAGAATTCGGGACTTGCCGAGATCATGAACGAACAGCACCTAACCGCATCTTTCCGAATGGCACGTTTCGTCTCCACGTTCTTCTCGATATGTTCGTTGATCATTGCCTTATAATCGACTCGTTTATCATGCAATAAATCATAATTCAGATGCGCCCGATTTCGATCAATATCGGGGTTCGTATGGCTCTCTTTTTCTCTCTGATTATGAATCTGTTGACCCTTCAAGTCTGCGTTTTTGAACTTCCGCATATTACAAATAATGAACGCCATTTTTCCCCTTCACGCCCTCTCCCCGACAACAACTTTCTCTTTCAATTTTACCACATTCTCCGGCGACACTTCCATGTAAAGTATAGCCCGCTATACTTTACTCCGTAAAGTGCGGTCTCTGCCGAGGGCTACGACAGTCGCTTTCGCTCCTTCTGATCAGCTCCGCTGATAGGAAAAATCGCCGAAGAAGTCGGCTATTATTTTTCCTAAATTCAAAACCTTGAAGACCTCGGACGCTGTCCGAACCAGTCGGGGAAATCTTCCCCGAACCCCATAAAAAAGAAGCAGGCTTTAATCGCCTACTTCTTCTTCAAACCACACTGCAAAGAGCATCAAACCACAAATAATAATTGCCCCTAAATCCATCACATGAATTTCAATGGTCATCCTGTTCACCTCCACAGTGAACGGATTCTACCACAGAAATTTTCATCAAAACGAAGTTCTAAAAAATAAAAAAAATGCTTGCGGACACCGCAACCAAAAAAGAAATTTTTCAGCAAAAATCATGATATTAAGAAACAAAAAAACAGGCTCTTCAGCCTGCTTTTTATCCTCCAGTGGCGACAATATTGATGAGTGGCACACACAGTAAAAAGAAAACGACGAGAAAAACAATTTTATATCCCATCTCTTTTTCCTTATTATTCTTACGTTTTTGCATATAAACAGCAAAATAAGAAGCGCCAGTTAACATCATCAAGACTGCTATTACAGTCATCATAAAATCATCACCTTTATATTATTTGAGGGTGTCAACTCTAAATGCGGCAGCCCAAGAAACACCTACATAGACACCTTTACCTTTATTTTTTGCTCCGATTCTAACAGCTAATAAAGTCCAGTAACCGGCCGAGACAGCAGAAATTGATGCAACAGGTGGTAACCAAAAAGTCAATCCTCCAGTAATAGCTCCACCAGCAGCTGCTGTATACAGAAAATCTTGATAACTTTTAGAAGCTTTATTGTTGAATTTTCGATCATACCCCCACCAGTTATAAGTCCATCTAGCGTAATTAACAGATGTCGACAAAGTGGTAGGTGTAATACTCAAATCTTTTTCTACAGTAATTTTACCATTTTTTACATCATTATTCAATTGAGCAAAATGTGCTTCCAATTGATCTAAACTATATTTCTCGTATAAAGAATTTGGCACATTATTTTTCAAAGACAACAAACCATCTTTACCAACAGACACATACGGCTTAACAGCATCAATCATTTTTTGTTGTTCAGCATCCAAACTTGTTTGATCATCAGTCTTAACCTTATATACTCTTTCAGGTTCCTTCACATTACTTTCGTAAGCTGAAACATTTGGTGCAACAGATAAAACCAAAACAGAAACTAACGCCATGACCATAATTTTTAACTTCAAGACAAAACTCCCTCTCTATCTAGTATTTTGTTCATGGCAAATATCACATAAATAGATATATAAATCTACATAAATTACCTAAATTAGAAAAGTTTCCAAAATGCTTGCGGACACCGCAATCAAAAAAGAAATTTCACATGCCATATTGACATAAAAAAAGCAGACCCATGATAGGTCTGCTTTCTATGTGATTATGTAATTCTTGATGCCAACATGCCAATGTGCCATGACTTCAAACGTCTCATTAGCTACCTCATCATCATCTTCTTCAATTCTGATCAGATCTCCATCTTCCGCATCCGTCAAATTCAGTTCCTTATGAATCTCTTTCAAGATCCCGCCATAACCGATTAAACGCCTGGCACTTAATGCATCATCCAAATAATAGACCGTATCCAAATTCTCCTCGGTCACTTCATTACCACGTATCACATCCGTATCCTTGACTGGATACTTCGAGATTTCAAGAATAGCTTTTTGTTCTTCCATTGCTTCGCGGACTTCTTTTTCAATCGCTTCTGCATCGATTCCCTTTTTCCCTTTGACCCGCTGCACATGCACAATAGGTGTGTAATCCAATTTCATTGCCCGCTTCCAAAGGCTTGTCCACTCTGCTTGTTTGATATAGCTTTTCCCAAAATAATTGCGCTTTACAGGAATCAGCACATGAAAATGAGGATGATATGTATTTTGTTCATGGTTTTTTGTAATCTCTAAAGCTCTAAAAAAACCAAGTGTTCCAGTTTTCACTTTTTTGTATTGAAACAGCTTTCTAAAGCCTTGCATCATATCAGTAATCGTTTGTTTTAAATCATCGCCCTCGACATTTTTCACTGTCAACGTGAGAAATATCCATGCTGGCTTATATTGCCGATTGGCTTCTTCAACTATCAATTTATTGTGATAAGCAATTTTCAATGACCTTCGCCACGCACACATAGGGCATAACCTCACTTTACAAAAATAGGCTTGATATAATCGTAGTCTGCCCGTTTCTCGATCTCTCTTAAACGCAAGACATTCCGCACAATCACATACTTTCTCTGCCTTCTTCTTGTAGTAAGGCGCACCGGTACGCTTTTCAAGTCCTTCATAATGAGCCGCCATAAGCGACGATCTCACCTTTTTCCCCTTCCAATCCCGCTTTTTACCTGTTGCGGTTTTGTCATCGAGGATGGTATAATTCTTTTCAGATGAATAAAGCAAAGTAAAAAACCCCTTCTGCAGCTAGTTCTCTAGCACTCTATTATTTAAGCGTGGTAACTTAATAATAGCAGACGGGGTTTTTACCTGTCAAATTGCCCTTAAACCCTTGACACCATTGGATTTATCCTGTTTTTTTAAAATGACAGTGTTTCTATATGTATCAAGATAAGAAAAGACACGATTCTGACTCCGTCAAAATCGCCCAAAAAGCTGGCGAAACCGCCATCTTTTTAAAAACCAAAACCTCAAAACCTAAAAGACCAAAGACTAAACCAAATTTCCCCGCAGGGGGAGATTTTTTTTTGATTTTTTCGCCCCATTTCATAGTATAAAAATTCTTTACACTACCCCTAGAACCTGACTAAACCTGACTTCAAAATACAGCTGCCATCACCCGCCCACAAAAATGGTGGGATTGAAAAAGAGACAAACAGAAGAGCATGGAACAAGTAAGGTCATTTCATGGCGATTCGGTCCGATCTTCTGGCCGTTGCTATTTATGGGTTCCTGCCGTCTGTACCCAGTGGAAATATCACGTTTAGTCAAAAACCTAATAGTTTACGTGTTATTTCCAAGTGACTACACATGATCTTTCCACAAAAAAAACAGACCTAAAAGGTCTGAAGAATTAAGTCATTGCCCTAGAACAAACTTGAAAACCAGTTGCACTATAGTTATCTATATTCGCTTGAACAAAAACACCGATAACCAATGCTGATGCACAAATTAAACCTAAAGCACAGTTCCTATAGAAATTCATACAAACAATCGCCCCTTTGAATTTGTTTTTGGGCGTATATCATCTTTTCATACAATTTGACAGATTCATCCACACGCCCATTTTCAGTATAAAATCGGGCGGCTTCCAAAGCTAGCTCTTCCATGTAAGGTAAACCCCTCGGACTTTCCAATTTCTCCAAGCAAGCCAATACTTCACTAAGATTTGCAGACTTAAAAAATAAATTTTCTAGCACCTTCAACATATCCAAGAATAAATCATCTTTATGTAAAGCCAACTGCTCTTTAGCTTTCTCATAAAATTCTCGTCCCTCAATTAATTCTTTTTGATTCAGATGAATTCGTGTCAATTCATAATAGGCTTGAAACAACCTTTCTCCGATCGGCTCCCCTTCTAAAATGGCTTGGTGAAAATACGATACAGCTTTCGTAATTTCATTTAACCCTTGATAACACATACCGACATTGTACAGTTGCCTAAAGATTATATGCTTATTGCCTACTGCCTTCGCTTTCTCCAAAGCTAAAGAAAAACAAGTCAACGCCTTATCTGTAGTTTCTAAATCCATATAATTTCCCGCGACTACAGTTAAACAATTAATTTCACGAACCATATAAATCGAATGCGTCTTATAAGCCTTATAGGTATCATAAGCAAGAGTGACGTAATACATAGACATATGTGTCTGTTTCATGTGATAAAACACTTCGGACATCTTGTAATAGAATTCCGCTTTCTCTAGCTCATCAGCCACTTGTTCCAAACGTTTCTCAGCTCGCCTATAGAACATGATGGCTTTAACAAATTCGCCCATTCTAAATTCATACATCCCTTGGAAAAAGTTGAAATAGTATTCAAGAAAGCCCGCCATCTTTTTCCCTTGTCCTTCTACAGCTTTCAAATATTCAGAAGGCTCCAATGGTTTTTTAGAAGGTTGCACATAATCAAGCATCAATTGATGACGGAACTCCATCAACTGAAAATAAAGAACCGCTTGCTCATCTTCTTCCATGGCATCGATCTCTTTCCTAACCTCTTCCCTTAGAACCTCAGACTCTTTTACATTGAATCTCTTTATATGCTTGTACCATTCATTGATTTTAACCGCTACAACTGGAGACGGTATAGCCGCCATCTACAATCCCCCCTTACAAAACCAGTTTTAACTAAATGCTAGCACAAGATTTCCTAATAAAACCCTGTTTCTCCCTCGATATGTAAAATTTTCGGTATCTCGCAAACACTTTTGAATTTTGCTCGGCATCTCGCCAACAACTTTCAAAAGTCATGGCAGCAGACAAAACAAAAAAACGCATTTAAAGCCCTTATAAGCGTTTTTGACGCATTCCCCTACTTCAATTACCTGAACAAAAATAAAAGCGCTCAGAATCGAATCTGAACGCTCTCAACGGCATTTTTAAAATGCACGACATGTTTTTTTATACGTTTTATTTTCATCTTGCGTACTACCCCCCTGTTAGCATGGGGGGGTTCCCGTTTGGCTCTCGGTGCTTCGCTTTTCGTTGCCACTCGACGACTGTCGTCGTCTTACGCTACGCACCTTCGCCAAACAATTGTTGGAACTCTATTATATCACTTTATAAGCCAATTCAAGGGCTTTTCTCTCATACTCCTCATCTGTGATCTGACCAGATACATGCTCCCATATCAATTCTTCCTCTTCAGCTGTAAGATAAATTCCCTCAATGGCGTGTGTAGCTTTGGCATATTTCATACCTTTTTCAAACTCACTTTTGGTCATTTTCATCATCGGACCGCCTTT
>NZ_JAMYWZ010000002.1:0-8048 GCF_024159245.1 Bacillus sp. 1735sda2 | reverse complement strand
ATCATTTTTTGCTAGGCTTTGCCTAGTTCCACACCATAAGTGGGGACAAAAACCCCTTATGCTCTTTTCATAGATTTTTTCTTCTCTCCATCTTTCAAGGCAAGAGCATAAGAATTTCTTGCTGTCACATTGGTATCCACCGCCTTAAACATTACGTGATCGTATGATCGTATCCATGGACGCAATCATGATCGTGATCGCAGGGATATATTGATATAGCTAGAATAATCAAGGTATGATCGTATGGTGAACGAGGTGGTGAAATTATATGGATAACCAAGAAACATGGCACTCTATCAAATCATTAGAGAAAGAACTTCAAATCCCAGATACCACATTACGAAGATACATTCGTCAACATGGCCATCATTTGAACATAAAGAAAAATGGAAAAAGCTATTTAGTAGCAAATGAATCCATTCCTTTGCTAAAAAAAATCCGTGGTTTATACGTAGAAGGAAAGTCTATAGAAAACATTGAGACCATACTCACTAACGAAGGACATCCAATCACGATCACGATAGACAATCATACAGAAAGTACAGCATTGACGCTGAATGAGTCGATAGAGGACATAAGGAACACTCTCAACTCACAAATGAATGAACAAAAACAAATCATCCAATCTCTTATTCAGACAATTCACGAACAACAACACCACATTGAGGCTAAGCTTGAGGAACGCGACAAACACCTTATAGAAGCTCTAAAAGAGAATGAAGAAATGAAAAAACAGATTGCTGCAGCTCAACAAAAACAGTGGTGGCAATTTTGGAAATAGAACACCGATCATAATAATACATGAAATAACCTCTCATCTTAGTAAAGCAGGCAACAAAAAAGCAGGCTTATTAAGCCCGCTTTTGATTACTTAGAAATACTACTTTCTGTTTCCACCAGTTGTTTTAACAAGTTTCCCCTTAGAAATCCTCTTACATGCTCCATCCTTAACTTTCTTTAATGCAGCTCTTTCAAGAGATCTAGAAGACATTTTTTTTGTAACAATATTTAATCCGACTTTATTATTGTGCAAATCCATTTTCCTTTCAAGTGCAGGCTGATTTGAGGCTCCAAATTCATGAGCATCAGTCCATTTTTTAGCATGCGCTTTCCCATAATTCGGATTAAAAAACACACCTGAACCAATCATTGTTGCTAATTCTGCATTCCAATAAGTATGTCTAAAAGCGTCTCCATTTCCGTTATGAAGTCCACTTTTAAAAAGAGCTTGAGTTCTCTGATTCGCTCTTTTTGAAGCAGCATACACCATGGCAGCTTGTGCAGGATGTTGTTGAACTAATTTTTTCTCTAGACGGTTTAGTGATTTATAAGATCCTGGCAAATAGCTCAAAGTCGTAATTTTATCTGGTTTATTTTTGTCTTGTACAATAGATACATATAAAGATGTAATATACTTGTTTTGTTCACTTTCAGACATATGATTGTAATCTAAATCATTTTCAATCATTTCATAAGCTTTAGCAAAATCATCAACAGTTAGTGAATCTAACACAGCATCTGATAACTCAGCCTCACTAGTAAGTAAAGATTGTTTACTAATACTATTTGATTGAGCTTGAGCATCAACAAACCCAGTACTACTAACCAATAATGCACTTGCCAAAGATAAACTAACAACTACTTTTTTCATTTCAGAACTCCCTTTACATATTATTAATAAATATACATTATATACTATATAAACCATAAATAGTAGATAAAAAGGATTAAATATCTTAATTGTTATATCCTTCAATATGTTTATAGAGTAATATAATACAAAGCTTATCTGAGAGGATGATTTTCATGTCAAAAAAGAAAATACTAATTAGTGCAATCATTGCAATTGCCGCCATACTTTCTGTAACATTATTTTTCCTAATCAATAACAATAAAAGTAATGTCTCTGAAAAACCATTGACAATAAAAACTTCAGAAACAATAAACTCACCAATATCGGTTATCATGAAAGAACTTGAAACAGAACGTATACTTTTTTCAAATGACATTATTAAAAATTCTACAAACAACATTGATCTAAATAAAAATCACGGAGAATATAGTCTAATTTTAAAAATTAATAATCAAGAACAAGAAATACTTGGATACGCTGATTCTTCAGAAAAAGAACCCTCTATTGAATTATCTTTTAACAAAGAAAAAGATAAAATTGTAGTCAAATCAAAAGTGACAACATCTTTAGATAAAGTCGAAAAAAGGATGGAATTCCCAAAAAATAATTAAAATAAAGAATAAGAAATAGAAGAAGCCGACAATTGCGTCGGCTTCGATAGGTATGCTCTTATGTTAAAACAATTAGTCGTTGCCCCAACCATTTTCTCTAATCGTTTTTTTGTTGATAGTCGCTTTTTTCTTACCACGTTTTATATACTCAGTTGTTTGAATATCATAAATGTATTTTTTCCTGTCAACCCATTTCATTTTCTTGATTACATGTATTTTTTCACCTGGCAATGCATTAGGAACAGCAGATATTGCAACACCTAAGACACCAGCAATAAGACTCAATGTTACCCTACCCCATCCAAGCCATACTGTCAGAAGAAAAAGAGTTCCCGCTGATATATAAAAATCTGCTTTTTTAATTGTTCTACTTGCTGTTAAAATAGTTTTCCATTTCTCAGCCTGTGTGGTAACATCACCACTTAAGAGAACGCTTTCATTTTTGGGTTCTTCAAAATTCCCAAACACTTTAAATTGATCGACCTCATTCAAATCTATCTTTTGCAGTTCCTTATCAATAATCTTTTTCTCTATTTCAGCATAGGATAATTTCTCTTGTTGTTTTTTAACGTCTTTTTCCATAGCAACCGCCACAGAGAAAGGTGTTAAACAAGTCACAAAAAGTGCAAGTGTCAAAGTCACAATCAAAAATCTATTAAACAATTAATTCACTCCTTTTACCCATTTGTATTATAGTTTAATATACACATTATGGGTGGTAAAGGAGAAAATGGAGGGATTGAATAAATGAGTAAATTAAGTAAAATAATTCTTAATATTTTCTTGGTAGGAACAATCTTTTTCTTAGGCAGTTATTTTGGTTATAAATCAAATGGGGTTGAATTACAAGGACTTCTTTACACTGGTGTAGTCTCATTAATCGGTCTAGTAGTAACAGGTACAGTAAGCCTGTTTAGAAAGAATAAAAGCACAAGCATGTAAAAAAAGCAGGCTAGACAATAGCCTGCTTTTCTATGTGATTATGTAATTCTTGATGCCAACATGCCAACGTGCCATGACCTCAAACGTCTCATTGGCTACCTCATCATCATCTTCTTCAATTCTGACAAGATCACTGTCCTCAGCATCCGTCAAATTCAGTTCCTTATGAATGTCTTTCAAGATCCCGCCATAACCGATCAACCGCCTGGCATTCAATGCATCATCCAAATAATAAACAGTATCCAAATTTTCCTCAGTCACTTCATTCCCACGTATGACATCAGTGTCCTTGACTGGATACTTCGAGATTTCAAGAATAGCCTTTTGTTCTTCCATCTCTCTACGCACTTCTTGTTCAATCGCTTCCGCATCGATTCCCTTTTTTCCTTTGACCCGCTGCACATGCACAATCGGTGTGTAGTCCAATTTCATTGCACGCTTCCAAAGACTTGTCCACTCTGCTTGTTTAATATAGCTTTTACCTGTGAAATAACTTCTTTTCACTGGAATCAATACATGAAAATGCGGGTGATATGTATTTTCTTCATGATTTTTCGTAATCTCTAAAGCTCTAAAAAAACCAAATGTTCCAGTTTTCACTTTTTTGTACTGAAACAGCTTTCTAAAACCTTGCATCATATCAGTAATCGTTTGTTTTAAATCATCGCCCTCAACATTTTTCACCGTCAACGTGAGGAATACCCACGCAGGCTTATACTGTCTGTTCGCTTCTTCCACGATCAATTTATTATGACAGGCAATTTTTAACGACCTTCGCCACGCACACATAGGGCATAACCTCACTTTACAAAAATAGGCTTGATATAATCGTAGTCTGCCCGTTTCTTTGTCTCTCCTAAATGCAAGACATTCCGCACAATCACATACTTTCTCTGCCTTTTTTCCGTAGTATGGCGCACCGGTACGCTTTTCAAGTCCTTCATAATGAGCCGCCATAAGTGACGATCTCACCTTTTTCCCTTTCCAATCCCGCTTTTTACCTGTTGCAGTTTTGTCCTCAAGGGTGATATAATTCGATTCAGATGAATGAAACAAAGCAAAAAACTCCTTCTGTGCTAGTTCTCTAGCATTCTATTATTTAAGATTCGACACCTTAATAATAGCAGATGGAGTTTTGTGCTGTCAAAATGCCTTTAAAGCCTTGACACCACTGAATTTATAGCACTTTTTCAAAATGACAGTGTTTCTATATGTATCAAGATAAGAAAAGACACGATTCTGACTCCGTCAAAATCGCCTAAAAATCTGGCGAAACCGCCATCTTTTTAAAAACCAAAACCCCAAAACAAAAAAAGAAGCCAGACATACCAGCTCCTTCAAAATAAAAACAATCTTCTCACCAGAGATTTTATCTTTCTTTACTTGCATGCATTGAGGGGAGGGTCACCCCTATTCAAATTCTAACCAAATGAACCATTTTTAATAACCTTAATCTTTCAATGATCACTCTTCCACACTCTAGCATATGATAAAAAGAATTTTGATCTCCCCATTATCAATCTTCGTCTCAAAAGAAAGCAATTTGATTTTACAATCAGATTGCTTTTTCCGTTTCAGAAATCAAAACTAAATTTTTTTAATAAAAATCCAAAAAAGCCATAAGCTATAAAAAAAGCCCGCAAATGTTAAAAGCATCCTGCTTATGTTCAGGGTGCAGGGTGCTTTTAACATTTAATTTTAATCAAAACAAAAAGGAGTCAGCAAAGTGCCCGACTCCTAAAGACCTTTTCGCACGCGGAAACGTTGGCGTTGGAGGTTCCCCATTTAAATTCTAACCAAAATCATTATTTTTATAACCTCGAACTTTCAATGATCACACTTCAGCAACCTCACATATACTGGAGTGAGTATTGAAACCCCATCGTTAATACTCAGCAACCTCCATAAATTTCGTTTTAATAAAAAGCGATCAGATTTAAAAAATCAGATTGCTTTTTATTCCGTTGGCAAAATCCACACCACTGATACGTATCAACATATATTAAAAAGAGCACTTGTCATCCTAAATAGGTGAATTTGACATCCTCATCATGATAAGGTCGGCGTCCTAAAAAATTTCCCCTCAGGGGGAGATTTTTTTTGATTTTTTCGCCCCATTTCATAGTATAAAAATTCTTTACACTACCCCTAGAACCTGACTAAACCTGACTTCAAAATACAGCTGCCATCACCCGCCCACAAAAATGGTGGGATTGAAAAAGAGACAAACAGAAGAGCATAGAACAAGTAAGGTCATTTCATGGCGATCGATCCAACCTTCTTGGCCGTTGCTATTTATAGGTTCCTGTCGGCTGTATCCAGTGGAAATATCACGTTTAATCAAAAACCTAATAATTTACGTGTTATTTCCAAGTGACTGTACCCGATATTTTCAATGACAACATGCAAAAAACAAGTCATATTCTCCCTAGCTGTACATCCAAAAGTCATTGCTGTCAGCATCCAAAGCCACACACCCCCAAGTAAAAAGAATCGGTTTTGTTGGGGAATTTCTCACTTTCTAAATATTTACTAAATCTGTAAGATAAAGAGAAACATTTACGACGGACAAAAGGTGGGTATGATGATGGCTAAAACAATTGCAGATGTAGAAGTCGCTAACATGATGAATGAGTGGTATGGGGTAATTAAAAAAAGAAAAATAGACGAAGCAATCGAATTGAAAACGCAGATTAAGAGAATGCTTCCGCATATGGAACAAAATCAAGACCTTCTTCTCTATTTCAACCTTTTGGACTTTAGAAACAATCTTTTGATAGATGACGCGCAGCGATTAAAAATTAAAAGTCGTACAACAGTCAAACAAGAGGACATTCAAAAAACAGACGACATGATTCAATACTACTTTTACTTTTTTAATGGCCAATATGAATTTCGCAACAAGAATTACATTGATGCGATCAATTTTTACAAAATTGCTGAAGATAAACTGAAAAGAATCCCCGACGAAATTGAACATGCTGAATTCCACTACAAAATTGCCGTAGCCTATTACCAAATTGATCAACATTTCTTTTCCCTTAGTCACGCTCAAAAAGCACTCGATTCCTTTAAATCGAATGCTCAATACACTTACAAACAAATGAATAGTGAAATGATATTAGCATTAAACAAAGTTGACTTGATGCGTTATAAAGAAGCTGACAAACACTATAATCATGTCATCAAGAAAGCCGAGGAAACAGGCGATTCATACACCAAAAGTTTAGCTCACCTCAATATCGGAATTAGTTACGAAAGACGAGGCTATCTACCACAAGCAGAGAGTCATCTACTTAAAGCCATTGAAATACCAGAACATAGAGAAACCATACGCACATATTACATGCTTAGCAAAGTCTGTTTTAAAAGTGGAAAAACTGATAAAGCTCTCGTCTGGTACAAAAAAGCATGGAATCTAGTCGAGGAAAATAACGAAGATGAATACAGAGCAAAACTTATGATACTAGATGCGCTTTACAACAATAGTCACATAAACAATATTCACCATGCCATGAAGTACCTAGAGAAAAAAAGACTATGGACAGATATAGCCGAATTGTCACGAGAAATAGGAAATCACTTGAAAAATAAAGGGAATATCACGCAAGCCGTTAAATATTATGAACAAGCACTTGTTGCAAAAGATGAAATCATCAAAATGACGGAGGCGTTAGAATGAAATGGATGATTAGCTTATCTCTAATTGTTTTATTAATCACAGGTTTATCAGTTTATTCAAACACTCAAACAGATCAGAAAATCGCTGAAAAAGGTGTAGTAGGCGCATGAGTTGTTATGAAAGAGGAATAGAACCAATCTAAAATCATTTAAACGCCCTATGAGGCGTTTTTTCTTTGTTTGCATCTTTTTATACCTAAACAAAAATAAAAGCGCTCAGAAAAGAATCTGAACGCTCTCAGAGGCATTTTAAAATAAAACCCTCTCGTTTTTTATAAGTTTTTATTCCATTGTTTGTCTCATAATTAAGTCTACTTGTTTTTGAAAGATTACTACCCCCCTGTTAGCTGGGGGGGGTTCTCGTTTGGCTCTCGGTGATTCGCTTTTTCGTTGCCACTCGACGACTGTCGTCGTCTTCCGCTCACACCTTCGCCAAACAAAACAGACGCACAAATATTTCTTTCATCTTACCATTTTTGACTCTTTCATGCCAACGGTACAATGCCTCGCATTCTGCTTTGAACGGAGAGAAAACACACAGCACCTATTTAGGTGCATAAGTGGGCACTGGTTCTCCAGTGACTCTTTTCGGGCTCTGCCCAAACCCGCCAACGGTCAGCCCGTTGGATCGCAAATATTCAAACCCCCTACCCCCGATCTTCGGGGGATGCCCCTTCGGCGGGCGCAAACAAACGGGGTTTGTTTGAATCAATAGGCTTTGGATGTAGTGAATGAGTCAACTCCTTAATGCTCACTTTCGTTCCGCTTACCGTTGACTCATGCCATATGTTTTTCACTCCATTTTTTAAAGAGTAACGCTCCTTTTGAATGCACACTTTTCCGAAACAACACAAAACAAACACGAACTTAATTCACCCATTATTGAACCCTTGTTGCGACTGATTTTTCTGCAAAACGTTACCTTTCTTTGTGTGCAGTGCGCTCCTTTTCAAACACAAAACGTTACCAAACTTTCGTGAAAAAATCCTCGTTGGCTTTTCTAAAAACACGCACATTTTTTGGTGCGTATAACTGGGCACGTTGACAAGTGATTGACAACTGGTCGATCAATTTCCCATCACTGATCCGCCAGTAACCGGCTCGTTTTTCAGTAGTGATCGGAAAGTGATCACCTCAAAAATCGCCACTGCTGCAGGAGTGATTTCCACCACTTCTTTGGG